>NZ_DAMAAE010000001.1:462047-507609 GCF_031986685.1 Moraxella sp. CTOTU47915 | reverse complement strand
GTGCCATAGTATCTTCAGGGCGAATCCCAGCACTAAATAGAATCAAATCGGTATCGAGCAAAGTGCCGTCAGCAAACTGCATGGTTAAAAAACTGGCATCATCATCATGGTTGTCGATGATTTGTTGGGTGTTTTTGCCTGTCAAAACGGTGACGCCCAAGTCTTCGATTTTCTTTTTCAGCAGCTCACCACCGGCAGCGTCAAGCTGAACGCCCATCAATTGTGGAGCAAACTCGACCACATACGTGGTTAACCCCAAAGTGACCAAGGCTTTTGCGGCTTCAAGTCCGAGCAGACCGCCACCCACAACCACGCCACGCTGTACTCGAGAATTGGCGGCGGTGGCGATGATGGCGTCTAAGTCATCAATGGTGCGATACACATGGCAGTGGGCATGGTCATTGCCCTGTACTGGGGGTACGAACGGATACGAGCCTGTTGCTAACACCAATTTTTCAAATTCTAAGGTGTTGCCCTTGCTGGTGATAAGGGTTTTGGTTTGCGCATCAAAACTTGCGACGCCTTCACCCAAATGCAAAGTAATGCCCGCTTGCTCATAGTTTGCCAGATCCACTAAATTAAGCTGACTGGCGTCTTTATGTTCAAAATAACTGGATAAATAGACACGGTCATAGGCAGGGCGACTCTCAGCACTAAACACATGGATTTGGTAAGTTTGGTGTAGGCGTTTTTCAATCGCTTTTTCGATAAAGTGGTGCCCGACCATCCCATTACCGACGACGATAAGATTTTTCATGTATTTACCCCTTCTAACGAAACATTGGCTTTTTGACTAGGATAATGATTGGCTTTTGGCGTGTATTATCCCAAGTTTTTCTATACTGTTATATAAGCAAACTTTATGCCAATATTTAAATTTACTATAAATTTCAATGGGTTAAAATATATAGGTTAATTGTCTATCAAGAAAAATAAATTACATTGTTAGTGATTTAACGCAACCAGTAGCCAAGTGAGGAGCAATAGCGCCGTTAATATGCCACTGACCAGTTGCCAAAATAGCACAGGGTGTTTGTCAATCAGCGGCTGTTTGGCTTTATCGTCGGCATGGCTTTTGGGGTCAAGGTCGGTGAGAAAATCACCAATGCTCTGATAACGGCGGTTGCTATCTGCTTGCAATGCACGAATCAGCACGTCATTGACCCAAAATGGCAAATCCGCGCGCAATTGTCGCACGTTTTTGAACGCCAGTTTTTGGGTGGTTTGGGCGGTCATCGCAGTGGTCAAGGTATCGACATCAAACGGCTGTAGCCCTGTCAGCATCTCATAAGTCACCACACCCAGCGAGAAAATATCGGAATACACCCCTTTTGGTGCATCGCTAAAATATTCGGGGGCAATATAGTGCAAATCACCCACAGGCGGTGTATGTGCAGTTTTTAGGAGTAAGGAGCCAACCGAGCCAAAGTCAATGAGCTTGATATGACCCGATGGCAGCAGCATGATATTTTCGGGCTTAATATCTTGATGGAGCAGATAATTACGGTGCATGGCTCGCAGCGCCATACCGATTTGATTGACAATAGCAAAAGTTTGGGCAACCGATAACGGCGGCTGAGTGTCGATAAATTCACGCAAGCTCATGCCTTGCAAAAATTCGGTGACATGGTACAGATATTGGCTATTTATTGGCTTGGGGTAAAATTTTAGTAAGCTTGGGTGATTGAGGCTTAACCCTATTTTTTCTTCTTTTAAAAACAGCCGTAAAAATCCGCTATCGTCTTCATAATAGGCAGATGGCACTTTGATAATACGCTGATTATCGGCTGTGTCAGCGGTGCTGTCGGTAGCCAAATACACGCTACTGCGTGGGGTGTTTTGCACCACTTTATCAATGGTAAAATAATCAAGCTTGTCACCGGCCGTCAGCACAGGCGGAATGCGTAAACGGGTAACCGCATGACGACTGTCTGTATGTTCAGCAAGGTCAGCTTTGTCAAAATCTGCATTCGCCAAAATTCTCGCAACTTTTGGTAAGACGGCTATCATCACGCAACTGACATTGTCATTACTGCCATTTTCCAATGCCACTTGGCACAAGGTTTCTGGCAAATTTTCTAAGTCTAGGGTAGTGGAATTATCCAGCGCCAACAATTTGCCCAATGCCGATTGGGTGAGTAACAATAATTCATCATCACCGATAAATTCATACACCCCATCGGTCATTATCAAAAACACATCTTCGGGCAACACATCAATTTGGGCAAGTTGTAATTCTACATGGGCATCTGCGCCAAGTGCAGCGGCTAACGCGCCTTTGTCTCTCCCTCGTTTGTGTCTGTGGTCTTGGGTGAGTATGCGCAGTTTGTTGTGTCGTAGCCGATAGATACGGCTATCGCCCGTGTGAAATAACACTGCCGAGTGCTCGGATAATAAAGGCTCGGTAAACAGCAGCCCCGATAAGGTTGAAAGTAATTTGGGCAAATACCGCTGCGAGGCTGAATCAAAGCTGTCAGGGTGATCACTAAAATACAAAAAATCATTGATAATATGCACGCTTTTGGTGAGCATTTGCGCCAGCGTTTCGGCACTGTTGTTATTCAATGAATCGCTAGTCACAGGGCTAGTAACAGTGGTTGTTACCATGTCAGCTTGGTGCATGGTTAATTGGTCGATCAGCGTATCAATCACCCATTGGCTGGCGAGCTTTGGCTGTCCGCAGCTGCTGACGCCGTCAGCTAAAGCAGTGACTTGCCATGCAAGCTGAGCGGCGCTGCTATCCCCTGTTGGTACCAGCGTTTGCATTGTCAAGGTATCTTGATTTTCCGCTTTGCGCCCTGCATGACTAGCAGCACGGGTCAGCAGTTGCGGTAAGGATTGCAAACTGGGGGGATTTTGCTGAATGGCTTTTGACATGGGTTTTTCCTTACTAGCACGGTTGCTACGCATTGTGCAAAAATGAAAAAAGGGCATACACCCTTTTTTGCCTTACTAACTAGACTTCCTTGTCCGCTGGTCGACTGTTTTTTGGTTGGATTTAAAGAGCGATTAGGCTATCGCAATTCGCTCAATCGTTCCATCTTCGTGCACCTCGACCATATGTCCTTGTGGCTCGCTCAGGAAGGTCGCGCCAATAAAGGCAATCCCTGCAAAAATCGCGAGGGTAATAAAGAATCCTGTTGGCGATACCATAGAGAAAATAGTCAAAAACAACACCCCACCTACGTTACCATAGGCACCCGCCATACCAGCAATTTGCCCTGTCATACGGCGTTGAATGAGCGGAACAACTGAGTACACTGCACCGCATGCTGCTTGCACAAATACAGAAGTAAGCAGCACGATTGCCACTGCACCCACCAATGGTAACTTGGTCATTTGCGTCATTAGCAGATAACCCACCGTTTGCCCTGCCAATGCAATCATCAATACTTTACGACGACCGACCGCATCGGACATAAAACCACCACCAGGACGAGCAAATAAATTCATCACCGCAAAACAGCCTGCAGTCAACCCTGCTAAAGTATGCGATACACCATAGTTGGTAATAAAAAATTGCGGCAACATCGACACCACTGCCAACTCAGAGCCAAAACATGCCAAATACGCCATGTCCAAAATCGCCACTTGTTTGAACTGATAACCATATTCTGGATTTACCGCAGGGCGAGATGTATCAAATAAATGCTTATTGACTGACCAGATTTTGATATATTGATAGACTACAAGCACCGCCACCACCGCATATGCCAGCATGGTTTGATTAGCAGTTAATAATTTTAATCCGCTAGGTGACAAACGCCACGCCAACAAAAACAAAATCGCATAAACCGGTAAAATCATCACCGCATAAAAGTAAAAGTCTGCTTTGTTTGATACTTCCAAACCGCCTGATTTTTTTGGTTTAAAATAAGTCGCGCCTTTGGGTGTATCACTGACACCACGATAAAAAATGACCGAATAAACAATCGCAATCACGCCTGTTGTCGCAATCGCATACCGCCAACCATCTGCACCGCCATACACTAAGGCAAGAATCGGCATCGACATCGACGCTACTGCCGCCCCAAAATTGCCCCAACCGCCGTACACCCCTTCTGCCGAGCCGACTTCATTGACAGGAAACCATTCTGAAATCAAACGAATCCCAACCACGAATCCTGCACCGACAAAACCTAGCAAAAACCGCCCAATCGCCAGCATTTGGAAACTTTGAGCAAAAGCAAACACAAAACACAAAAAACCGCTAATCAACAACACAGCACTATACGAACGCTTGGGGCCGTATCTATCGACCATCGCGCCGATTAGCAAACGGGCAGGAATGGTCAAAGCCACATTGAGCATCAAGATCGCTTTGACTTGTCCATCGCTCAAATGAAAATATTGTTTGATAGTTGGCATCAATGCCACATGAGCAAACCAAATTAAAAAGGTGACGAAAAAAGCAAACCAGGTGTAATGTAACACCTTGATACGGGGTAATTTCATAGCAAACAGCGGTAAACGTTGGGGCATCTGCTTCTCCTTTAAGTAAGCCTGTACGGTTCACGGTAACAAGGCAAAAGCAATATTTATGCCATTATCATAAACTTTTGTTTTTACAATAATTTTTTTGATGACCCATCAATTAGCTATTTTTTGCTGTGATAAAACTTTCACCGATTAGTATGAATCATAAAAATTTGACGCCGTACTGCACTATTTTGGTAAGTAATCGATAAGGTGAAAAAATAATGCAAATAAATAGGCAAAAAAATGTCTAAAAATATTTTAAAAACCGTCAAACAGTCATGCACAGTTAAAGAGATTAAATTCAAAGAGTGGTTAACATCCATCACACTGTCCGGCAAATAAAAGCCAAAATTTAAAACATCATAGAAAACAGTAAAAAACAACCGCTTAAAACGGTTGGCATAAATTTTGAATTATTAAATTTTAAAGTGCTAGATTCTAAAGTGCTAAATTTTAAAGTATTTAAATATCGGGTCGGATAAGCAAGGTCAGCCAAGCAATGCAACATACACACATTCTTATCATAGGGGCAGGGATGGCAGGGACACGCTTTGCTATGCAGTATGCCAAAAGCAGACTGAGTGCCCACAGCGGACTGGGGATTGATAGCCAAGGCGAACAAAGTCAAGATGAGTTTGCCATCACGCTTATCAACAGCGAGCCATATGCAGGCTATAACCGTATTATGCTATCGCCTGTATTGGCAGGGGAAAAACGCTTCGCTGAGATTTATCTATTTTCTCAAGAGGAGTACGCCAACCATAACATCACTGTAAAGACAGGTTGCACTGTTAGCGATATCAATCTTGCTGCTCATCAGGTCATCACCGACAGTGGCGAAACTATCGGCTATGACAAATTGGTGTTTGCCACAGGTTCAACGCCATTTATTTTGCCATTGCCCAACCATACCGCAAAAGGCGTCATGGGCTTTCGTACCAAAGCCGATGTGGATGCTATGCTAGATATCGCAAAAAACAATCATAATGGCAAAAAATCTCCAAAATGTCTGGTTATCGGCGGTGGATTACTCGGTCTTGAGGCTGCTAATGCTTTGGTACAACAGGGAGCGAAAGTCACTGTGGTGCATGGGGCAGGCTATTTACTCAATCGCCAACTGGATAAAACCGCTGCCGATTTACTGCAAACTTACTTTGAAAACAAAGGTATTGAGTTTGTGCTCAATGCCAACTCCCAAGCGATTTGTGTAGATAAGGATAACCAGGTTACTGGACTAACTTACACGGATAATGTCGACACATCCATCCCTGCCAAAACCATTGACAGCGATTGCATTATCATGACCGTCGGCGTGCGACCCAATATTGCCCTTGCGCAACAGGTCGGTATCAGTTGCGAGCGGGGGATTTTGGTTGATAACCAAATGCGAACCCATACCCCAGACGTGTATGCGATTGGCGAGTGTGTACAGTTTGACAACCAGCTATTTGGGCTAGTCGCACCTGTGTATGAGCAAGCCAATATTCTGCTACATACCTTAAACGAGCAGCCAGGTAGCACCTCGCCCGTGTTTAGCGTACAACCAACGGCAACCAAGCTAAAGGTCTCGGGCGTGGCGCTATTTTCGGCAGGTGATATCGATGTGAGTCACGACTGCGAGCAATTGATTTATCAAGACCCTAGCCATAGCATCTATCAAAAAATCACCGTAAAAGACAACCGTATTTTATCTGCAGTGCTATATGGTGATGTACAAGAGGGCGGTTGGTTTTTTGAACTGATTCAAAATCAACAAGATATTTCAGCCATCAAAGATAAATTACTGTTTGGCAAAGCGTTTTGTGAAGAGTTGCTGGCGGGCTGATCTGACTGGTAGAAATTAAAAATAGTAAAAGGTTAACGTGTGACAACAACTATACAACATTTAGCATCACAAAAATCCCCCCTGACCCAAGTCAAAACCACCTGTGCCTATTGCGGTGTTGGCTGCGGCGTGTTGGCGACGATTGATGAGAATACCCAACACGTCAGCATTGACGGTGATCCAACCCATCCTGCCAACTTTGGCAAATTATGCTCCAAAGGTAAAGCGTTGGGCGATACGCTTGATCGTGACCGCCGTTTGGCACATCCGATGATTCATGGCGAGCCAGTCGATTGGGATACCGCCACCGACTTTGTTGCCAAATCATTGCAACAGATCATTGATGAATATGGCGCCGACAGCGTTATGCTATATGTATCGGGGCAACTGCTCACCGAAGATTATTACGTGGCAAACAAATTTACTAAAGGTTTTTTGGGTACCAATAATTTGGACTCCAATTCTCGACTGTGTATGTCATCAGCGGTGGCTGGCTACAAGCGAGCATTTGGCTCGGACACTGTGCCTTGTAATTATGAAGACATCGAAAACAGCGACCTATTTATCATTATCGGTTCGAATATGGCGTGGTGTCATCCGATTTTATTTGGTCGGTTAAAATCCAGCAAACAAGCCAATCCCAATAAAAAAATCGTGGTGATTGACCCACGAGCCACTGACAGCACCGCGATTGCCGACTTGCATTTGCCGATTCGCTCTGGCACAGATACCCATTTATTTGTCGGACTACTCAATTACTTGCACCAAAACGGCTATGCCAATCACGATTATCTCAGGCATTGTGACAATCTTGCTGATGCGCTTGCAGCCAGTGACAGTTGGACGATTAAAAAAGTTGCCAAAATCTGCGGTGTCAACGAAAGTGATTTAACCGAGTTTTACCAATTGTTTGCCACTACCACGAAAACCGTGAGTTTTTACTCCATGGGTGTCAATCAAGCCAGTAATGGCACCGATAAGGTGAATAGCATTATCAATTGCCACCTTTATACAGGCAAACTGGGTTTTGAAGGGGCAGGGGCATTCTCAATTACAGGACAGCCCAATGCCATGGGTGGGCGAGAGGTCGGGGCGTTAGCCAATCTGCTTGCCAGTCATTTTGAGCTCAAAAACAGCGACCATCGTCAAACAGTAGCCAACTTTTGGCAAGCACCGACTAGTATTAGTGGTAAAGATGGTATCAAGGCAACCCAATGTGCCGATGCTATTTTGGAGGGGCAAATTAAAGCGATTTGGATTATGGCGACCAATCCTGTAGTCAGTCTACCAGAAGCAGACAAATTTGCCATGGCGTTACAGCAATGCCCACTGGTCATCGTGTCTGACTGCTCAAAAGACAGCGACACGCTCGACTTTGCTCATGTGGTTTTGCCCGCGCAAGGCTGGAGTGAAAAATCAGGCACGGTCACCAACAGCGAACGCCGTATCTCTCGCCAGCGCCGCTTAGTCACCCCATTTGCTGATGCCAAGCCCGACTGGTGGATAGTCAGCCAAGTGGCACAGAAAATGGGTTTTGTGGGTTTTGATTACACCCACGACTACCAAGTGTTTGCCGAACACGCTCGGCTTAGTGGCGAGAAGAATGGCGGTGAAAAAAATACAGATAGTCGAAGTTTTAATATCAGTCATTTAGCCAATATTAGCCAAAACGAGTATGATAATTTGGCACCGTTTCAATGGGGTCAACCGCATTATTTTGGACTACAAAAACAAGACGCACACACCACTATCGGCACAACTTATACTGATACCCAAAAACTGCATTTTGTCACCGTTAATCCTGCGGTACCCAAGTCATTGCCTGATGAGCAATATCCACTAGTGCTTAACACAGGTCGCTCGCGTGACCAATGGCATACCATGACCCGTACAGGGATTGCCCCACAGCTCAATCAGCATTTACCGCACCCACTGGTTGCGATTCACCCGAGTGACGCCAAACCTTTGGGTGTACAAAATAACGATTTTGTGCAAATTAACAGTCCCAATGGTACTATCTTAGTGCGGGCAGATGTGACTGAAAAACAACGCCAAGGCGATGTGTTTATACCTATGCACTGGAATCAACACTTTGCCGCCAATGCGCGTGTCGGTAAGCTTATCAGCAATCATCATGACCCCTTTTCACAGCAACCGCAGCTCAAGCACCAACCTGTCAGGCTGCAAAAGCTAACCATGCAAGCATTTGGATGGTTATTGATTGATAAACACTGTGATGAAAACCTGCTAACTTGGCTCGAATCGCCAGATATGACTTATTGGGTGCGTAATCGCCAGTCAAACAGTAGCCAGTATTTTTTTGCCATTGATAATCAGTCTGCGTTTATGACCACTTGGTTTGATAAACAATATTGGCAACAGCAGTTAAGTGTATGGCTCAATCAACCAGCGCAAGCCTACAACTTTGATATTATCCATTATCAACATATTGATACCGATAACACCAGCCAAGATTTACGACTTGCGATATTGCAAAACGGGCAAGTCCATGCGCTAGTATTTTTGAGCACCCACGAGCACAAACTACCTACCCATAACTGGCTTAATAGCCAATTTGGCACAACGCTCGATAGCCATACGCGTAAATGGCTACTAATGGGCAAACCTGCCACGGGTTTTATTGATACAGGGCGGATTGTTTGCTCTTGTATGTCAGTGGGTGAAAATACCATTGTTGAAACGATAAAAAAATATCACTGTAAAACCGTCGTTGAGGTTGGCAAACATTGCAAAGCAGGCACCAATTGTGGCTCCTGTCTAGGAGAGATTAGCAAGATTTTGGCGGGGTGACATTGTTATAACTTATTGAAAGGATTATTGGGCGAACTTTGAGCCACTTTATCATTTCGCTTGATGTTGCCTGATTTTACTTGGTTACTTATTGATAACTAGCGTTAGATATTCAAAAAAAGAGGAGAAGAATTGAAAATATTAATTGATAATGATTATCATTTATATTATTATTCTTGCTGCTTTGTAACAATTGTCTTTTTTTTATATTTGAGTGATTTTATGAATACTGCCAATGCTAGTTTACCGCCGCGCGGTGCTTTGCGCTATTTAAGTCTGTGTGTATTAACCACCCTTTATTCACCGTTGGTAACAGCGAGTGAGCCAGAACCCGTCACTACTTTGCAGACCATTACTTTTAATGCCCGTCAATATACCCCAGCCAAACAAACTGAGAACGTCCGCCATGACAGCTCAGTCAAGGTACAGCAAGCTGATTTACTCAATCAATATTTACCGACGGTTGCTGGGGTGAATGTCGGTGGCACTTCGGGGATGGATCAGCATATTTATATTCGCGGTTTGGGCTCAGACAATGCAGGCAGTGCCTTAAAAATTACCGTGGATGGGGTGCGCCAACCGGAAACGCGCGGCTTTCACCATGCCGGAATTAGTGGACTTGACCCAGATTTGTATAAAACAACAGAAGTGTCAGTGGGTAATAACTCGGTGACTTTGGGCAATAATGCCATCGGTGGCGGTGTGGCGTTTACCACGGTGGATGCACAGGACTTGCTACTACCAGATCAAAAAATGGGGGCAAAAGTTAAACTGGGCTATGCCAGTAACGATCAGCAATTTCAGCGAAGCCTAACGACCTATGCCAAACCCAATGAGCAATTGGACATGATTGTGTCTTATAGTGAGCGTGACAGCGATGGCGGCGAAGATGGCAAAGGCAACCATATCCAAGGTGATGATATTACTATCAAAAGTATACTAGCCAAAGTCAATGTGATGCCGGCAGAAGGTCACAAAATTACTGCCAGTTACCAAAGCTATGACAATGACGGCAACTATCCGTTTCGCCCCAATATCGGCTACCAAGCCAATTTACCCGATAATATTCATCCTGGCTACACCAATAATGAAACCTATGCACTCGGCTATGAATATAAACCGCATAGCAATTTTGAGCTAAACAGCAAAATTTATCATTTAACCAATGAATCGCTGTCACAAGGACTACGCGGAACGACCCCCATGCGTATAGCCACGTCAGGCAAAACCGATGGCATGACGGCAAGTATCAAACAGCAACTGACGCAACATCATGGTGATCATGCTTTGACCCATACGCTCAACTATGGGGTAGAAGGCTATAAAAAATCAGCGACCTTAGAGAGTAGTGATATCACAGAAGACGCTACCAGCGTAGGGGTGTACTTACAAGACCGAATCGAATTGGGACGATTTGCGCTGACGCCTGGCGTGCGCTTTGACCACTATAAGCCATCAGAGCGCTTAAGCAGTGACGACTATAATCAACTGTCGGGCGCAATAGCAGGGGAATTTAAACTAACGCCAAACCACAGCTTATTTGCCAGTTATACCCAATTGTTTAATGGACCACCCTTGCCAGAAACCATTCACCAATCTGGGCAAACCTTCGTCAATAAAGACCTCGAAGCAGAAACAGGCGCAAACGCAGAGCTGGGGATTAGTAGCCGTTTTAGAGGGGTGTTTGACAGTCAAGACAGTATGTCGCTGACAGCGAAAGTCTTTGATACCCAGTATGACAATAAAATCGACCGCATAACAGGCGTTGACTGTGCCACAGGTAACTCAGTGACAGACGGGCAATGTGCTAGCTACATCAATGCCGGTGAAACTACCATCAAAGGCTACGAGCTGAGCGCAAAATATCGGCTAAATAATATGCGCTTGAATGCAGGCTACGCCCATGCCAAAAGTGACACCGAGCAAGGATACCAACTCAACAAAGACTCAGGCGATCAGTTAAACCTTGGCTTTAATTATGACATTAATGATAAATTCAGCCTTGGAAGCGCCATCCGCCATGTCAAAGGTTTAACGCGTCGCACCAGCGCTACTGCCGTCGCTGATTTGCCAAGTTTTACCACCTATGATGTATTTGGTAGCTATCGTCCAAGCACTTTACCACAATTAACTGTGGATGCTGGCGTGTATAACCTTACAGATGCCTACTACTATGAGCACGTATCCAATACCGGTGATAAAGCCATGGGACGCAATGTCAAAGTAGCGCTAAGTTATCAGTTTTAAACTCAATGGGTGATAACCATCAGCATGATGGATTGCCCATTGCGGTTTAATATTTTCATAAAATATTGCAGAAAAATTTTAATTATGTCTAAAATCCAATTTTTTACTCGCCCTACTTCCACAAGGTTTGGCGGGGTATCAAGACAATTGCCTAGGGTCTTCATCGGTGTAACCGAAAACGGCATTTTGCGTAAGGTAGTCATCCTACTCGATACTGTAGGTTATCAATAACCTTGTGCTAGTTTTGCCCAAGGTAAAGCTAACACAAAGCGAAGATAAAAAAGTATGAGGTTTTAAAGTTACTTAATTTTAAAGTTACTTTATCTTAAAGTCATTTGATTTTAAAATTATTAGATTTTAAATTTGCTTAAATTAAAGTCGTTGGATTTTATTGTAAAGTCGCTGGTTAAATTAAGCCTAATTTTTAATATTTTTGTTGATAATGATTATCATTTATACTAACATTTAAAGTTAGTTTTTATATTTATCGTGTTATAGGAATGATTATGGATTTTGCAAATTACTGGCAATATACAGATGTAGTGACCAAGACGTTATTTTTTGTGTTAATTGTTTTATCGATGCTGTCTTGGATTACAGGTATTTTACGTATCTTAAATAGCCAAAAAATTGCTAAGACAGTGTCGCAAGATTTGACTCAGCAAATTGACCAACAGCAATCTCAACTCGCCACCTTATCTCTAGACAATCAAAAATTGGTCACTGAGCAGCAGTTACTGCAACAGCTCAATCGCTACCGTTTTGCCAGTGAGCAGGGCTTAAATATCCTTGGCACGACCGCTGCCATTGCCCCTTTTATTGGGCTATTTGGTACCGTGTGGGGGATTTTTCATGCCTTAGATAGCATTGCTAAATCAGGTCAAGCCGGACTTGGTCAAGTCGCAGGACCGGTTGGGGAGGCTTTGATTATGACTGGGCTTGGGCTTGCGGTAGCGATTCCTGCGGTCATTATGTACAATGTCATAGTACGAATCAATCGCAAAGCCATGCACCAAGCGAATGACACGGCGCATACCTTGCTTGCCAATGTGTTAATGAATTCTTCCAGCCAAGTTACGCAAACTAGTTTAGCCGCTCAACCTCATTTGCAAACCAGCTCGCAGCCCAAGCAACAAACTAACGCCGCTGACTTAATGCTGAAAAACGCCTAACCTTGACCCATCGCTAAACAGATAAATGAATAAACAGGGAATAACTTATGGCATTTCAACTCGGTGATGACGCTTCGACGGGCATGAATGAAATCAATCTGATTCCACTGATTGATATCATGCTGGTATTGATGATTATTTTTTTGGTGACGGCAACGGTAATCAATCCCAGTGTACCGCTAAATTTGCCCAAAACCTCAGCACAAGTCAATGAAGCCCCGCCCAAAGTGATACAAGTAAGCATTGATAAAGATGGCAAGATTTTTTGGGATGATGCCAGTATCAGTTTGGCGCAATTAAACACGCGCTTTGCCGAACAAGGCAAATTAAGCGAGACCCCAAGCATTCAGCTGCGCGTCGATAAAGACAGTCGATATGATAACGTCGCGCAAATCCTAGCAACAGCGAGCGAAAACAAGCTAACCAAGATTGCGTTTGTCAGTGAATAACCTGATTGATAAAATTTTTATTGATAATAAGAATAATTATCATTATTATATAAGAAAATCTATCAACGAGGTGCGTATGTTTGTGTGTATCTGTAATGCTGTCAAAGAAAGTCAAATCAAAACAGCCATTGAACAAGGTCATGACAGCTTAGAGGCATTACAAGCTGAGCTTGATGTGGCTACTTGTTGTGGCGGCTGTCAGCCAATGATTGAAGGTTATCTCGAAGAGTACGCCCAGAGCATCAATAACTATACGCACCTATTTATTGAAGTTGCCTAATGTATTAACGTTGCCTAGTTTATTAAGTTGCCTAATGCGCTGTTAGCGTACACACCCAAGCTTATTCATTAAGCTCATTAACTTAGATTAGTCCATGAGCGTCTGGTAAATAATGTAAATTATTTGCTGCGGTGAATTGTTTTTAACGTCACTTTAATTTAGTATTTCAGATAATACCCAACCTTTGTTTCTGTTCATTTTTCAAGGATATACCCATGAAAGGCAGCCAAGCTGTTATTGATTATCTAAATTTCTTAATTAGTGGTGAACTGGGGGCTCGTGACCAGTACTTTATTCATGCGCAAATGTATCATGAATGGCATTATCCAAAACTTCATACGCGTATGCATCATGAAATGGAAGAAGAAAGCGATCATGCGCGTGCTTTAATCAATCGGGTGTTGATGCTAGAAGGCACACCCAATATGAAAGTTGCCGATATCAACATCGGTCATGATGTGCCAAGTATGCTAAAAGCCGATCTTCAGCTTGAGTATGCGGTTCGTCAACATCTTAAAGACGGCATTGCGCTTTGTGAGCAAGAGCAAGACTATGTAACCCGTGAGATTTTGGTCGCCCAATTGGTCGATACCGAAGAAGACCATGCGCATTGGTTAGAGCAGCAGCTAAGACTGATTGATATGATGGGACTACCTAATTATCTGCAATCTCAGCTCGGTGATATCTCTGAATAAGGCGACCAAGCACTAAGGCAACTAAGGTAAACATTATGCAAGTCGATAAAGAAATTCTAAGGGCGCTAAACCAAGTTTTGGGTCAAGCACTGATTGCTATCAACCAATACTTCTTACACGCGCGTATCGCCAAAAACTGGGGACTAAGTGAACTTAACGAAAAATTGTATCATCAGTCGATTCATGAGATGAAATGGGCAGATGACCTCATTGAGCGTATCTTAATGCTAGATGGTCTGCCAAACTTGCAAGAGCTTGGCAAAATTTTAATCGGTGAAAATGTCGCTGAAATTTTGCGTTGTGATTTGCAATTAGAGTATCAAAAAACTGACATCATCAAAAATGCGATTGCTTTATGTGAGCAGCAGCGTGATTTTGTCTCTCGCAAATTATTGGTCAAACTCAAAGACGGGAGTGAAGAGCACATTGATTGGCTAGAAACGCAAATGGAACTAGTGACCTCGATGGGCATCGAAAATTATACGCAAAGTTTATTAGATTCATAAAGCGTCTCAGCGTGTCGGAATAACTGTATGAACCATCAATATGCCCAAGCCGCGTTGATTTCTGTCATCTCTATACTGATGGCATGGCTTATCATCATCTTAGTGGCAGTGATTTATTGATTATCGTTTTAGTTGTCGAGTGTGGCATATTAGCATAGCCAAGATGATGGGTGATTTCGGCTAGCAGTTTTCGTTTTGCCAGCCGTTTGGTGAGTTACTTTAAGGGGCTTTTTTACCCAAGATATGTTCTACAAAATGCGTGTTAGAAACCTTCTAGTACAATTTTGCCTTTTGACTTGCCTGATTCAAGTAGCTTATGTGCCTTCTCCAAGTTTGCAGCGTTAATTTTGCCTAAATTTTGGTTGAGGGTACTTCTAATTTTTTGCTGGTCAACTAATTGGGCAACCTGTTGCAACAGTTCACCTTGCTTTTCGATATCATCGGTTTCATACATTGAACGGGTGAACATCAACTCCCAATGGATAGAAATAGATTTAGTCTTAAACGGCATAATATCAAAGGTTTGTGGATCATCGATCAATCCAAGCTTACCTTGGGGTGCAATCAGAGAAAATATTTGCTTGATATAGGTGTCTGTATGATTGGTAGAGAAGACATATTTGGGTTTCTCAATGCCTAGTGCTTCGATTTGTTCGTTTAAATCTTTGCTATGGTCGATGACATGGTCGGCACCCAGTGATTCCACCCAAGATTTCGTTTCTTCACGTGACGCTGTGGTTATCACGGTCAGATTGGTTTTTGCTTTTAGGAGTTGGATAGCGATTGAGCCTACACCGCCTGCACCACCAATAATCAAAATACTGCCAACTTCTGTTTCTGAAATTTGAAACCGATCAAATAACATTTCCCATGCGGTGATAGCAGTTAATGGCAATGCTGCGGCTTCTGCATTAGATACTGTAATGGGTTTAAGACTGATGATGCGCTCATCGACTGCTTGAAACTCAGCATTACTACCATCTCGGGTTAAATCGCCCGCATACCAAACACAATCTCCTACTTTAAACGAGGTAACTTTTGAGCCAATTTCGATAATTTCCCCAACGGCATCCCAACCTAAAATACGATTATTTGCTTCAGACGAATTTTTTCTCACTTTGGTATCAACGGGGTTCACAGAGATTGCCTGAACTTTTACCAGTACATCACGTTCCTTAAGCGTAGGCTTCGCTTTTTCAATATCTACCAATGAATTTTTAAAATCATCATGGTTATTTATAACATACGATACGGCTTTCATAGATTTGTCCTTTTGTAATAGTGGATTTAATAGCGGGTTAGTTTAATTAAATGCAGTGTTTTTAGTGTATTGCAGATAGGCTGGCTTGGGTCAGTCAGTCTAATCTGATAGAATTAATGAAAGATAGTCGATATTCTGAGTCTATGCTAAAGGTGCAAGGTCAAGGGCGCTAGTTAAGGTCATAGCTTTTGCGCCTGTGTTTTCGCCAAAAATAGCCGTTGGTAAAATGCCGTCATTTATTGTTGTACCAGTGTACCCAATCAAAGGTGGCGAGTGCAACATCATTTACACCTTATCACTTATGCTTGTTTCTTTGTTATGGTTAAAGCAAGGTTATAGTTAAAGCACAAGCATAAAGGAAGTAATATCAGTATCAAATTTAAGCTGATACAGACATTCCCCACGACCTAAAGCATAAATGTTTATGTAACCTTTATACAACAAAGCTATGCGCTAAAGCCGTTTGACATGAATATAACAGTGGTTTAGACTCAATTTTGATGCTAGTCAATGTCGGCTAGTCAATATTGGAGTATTAGTGATGGTTAAAACCGCTTTATATGTCCGTCTTGAAGCTAAACCAGGTAAAGAACAACAAGTAGAAGATTTCCTAAAAGCTGGTCTGCCTATCGTCAATGAAGAACCTGCCACAGTTGCATGGTTTGGTCTACGCCTTGGCCCTTCAACCTTTGGTATTTTTGATGCATTCCCTGATGAAGCAGGTCGCGAGGCTCATTTATCGGGCAAGGTTGCCGCCGCTTTGATGGCCCAAGCAGATGAACTATTTTCAGAACCGCCTTCTATTGAAAAAGTAGATGTATTGGCAAGTAAACTACCAGCTTAGATTGAAGCCCAATTCTCTTGAGCCTAAGCCTCTTAAAGAGCTGCCTAAAATATTAATTAAGAAGCAGCTCTTTATTATGATTATATCACTTCACTTAAATCAGTCACTTAGCTAATCGGTCATCCCATACTGTGTCATTGACGATTATTTGACTATATATATTCAATTACAATATTTTCTTAACTTGCTGATAGCAAGCAATGTGCAAATTTAGACTTTGCGCTATTTAACTATTTACCCTGCAATTAATCATACCGCTTTGTTGTTTTAGTCATTACCAAGGTTTAAATCAGGTTTTAAGCTAACTATCTTACTTACAAAAACTGCTTTTCCCGATGGATTAAATTTTATTATTTACACTATCAATAAATCTACACTACAAATAAATAGACGACTGGTCTATTTTTGTGTATAGTGACGGCATGATGACAGCAAAATCCCAGTGTTGACTAGCGTTGACCAATGTTTGCAGTATTGAGTAATTTTTTAAGTTTGTTGGACGGATAATGTTTGCCTAGATATCAGTCGCGCAATCTTTTTCAATGCTATTAGTCAATGCTACCAATCAATGCTATTAAATAAAGGATTGATTTGCTCGGCATCTTGTACATTGCGCACACGAATTCCTACTGTGCTCATGTAGCAATAACCCGAATTCTAAAAACTATCAGAGAAAATAACATGAAAATTTTACTTGTTCTGACCTCACATGACAAACTCGGCAATACTGGTAAGAAAACAGGTTTTTGGCTAGAAGAACTTGCAGCACCGTATTACACCTTTATTGATGCGGGTGTTGAAGTTACCCTAGCATCACCTCAAGGTGGGCAGCCACCGCTAGACCCAAAAAGTAACTTAGCCGATGCACAAACTGAAACCACGCATCGCTTTGAAGCAGATCCCGTAGCTATGCAAGCATTGGCACAGACCCATAAACTTAGCGAAATTTCTATCGCTGATTATGATGCCGTGTTTTACCCAGGCGGGCATGGTCCATTGTGGGATTTGGCAGAAGATCCGATTTCAATTGCTCTGATTGAACAAGCGATTGAGTCAGGAAAACCCGTTGCTACAGTTTGTCACGCCCCAGGGGTTCTTCGTCATGTAAAAACCAGTGATGGCAAGCCTTTGGTCAGCGGTAAATCTGTGACAGGTTTTACCAATACTGAAGAAGAAGCGGTAGGATTGACCGAAGTTGTACCGTTTTTAGTCGAAGATATGCTCAAAGAAAAAGGTGGTCATTATTCTAAGGCGGGTGACTGGCAAGTGTATGTCCAAGTAGATGGCTTGCTAATTACTGGACAAAATCCTGCCTCTTCTGCTGCAACCGCCAGCGCACTACTTGAATTGTTAAATAAGGAGTAGCCCATGTCTGCGTATGTGGTATTTACCCGTGAGCAAACTACGGACGCTGAGGAACTGGCGCAATATGCACAAAAAGCGCCGCTTGCTCGGGAAGGTCGTGAGCTAACACCCTTGGCTTTTTATGGTCAATTAGAAGTGCTTGAAGGCAATGAAATTGAAGGCGCTGTTATTCTACGCTTTCCTGATATGGCAGCCGCGCGAGACTGGTATAACAGTCCCGTCTATCAAGAAGCATTACAACATCGCCTAAAAGGGGCGAATTATCGTGCCTTTATCATTGAAGGTGTTGAAGACGCTATTTAAAAAAAGCACTTTAAGAAAAATCACTGCTATCAGATGTACTAACCTACAAGTTAGTACGTGAGTGATACGCATTGCTATCAAGTTGGTGTCATAGCAGCCCAGTCATACTAATGATTGGGCTACCATTACAATTTTTGCAGCTATCATTGTCGTGAAGCCAAGATAGTGAAGCTAAATTATTGAGGTTAGGTTAGTGGGATTGAGCCAGCAAAGTTAACTTTTAAGACTGTCCACGTTTTAATAAAAACGCTGTCGCTTTTAGCGCTTGATGTAATGGTGTTTTATCTTTTTGCAGCTTACTTAATAACGCTGCACCCATCCACATTTGGTAAGTCACTTGGGCTACCGTCAAGGCATCAGTATCTGCTTGGATAGACCCATCTTGTTTGCCCAAAACGATGACTTCAGCAATCCGCTGAATTAACTTATCGACGCCATCGGACATAATAGCGCGCATATCTTCAGATAGGTCAGCGACTTCTGCAGCAAGTTTTACAATTAAACAGCTATCTGCCCAACTACATGGCGCATCAGGATCTTCAATCCACAGGTTAAAATACCCGATTAGTTTTTGATAAGCGGATTGGTCGCTACGCCATAGTTCATCTAAACGGCGTTGGTAATTATCTACATAATACTGTACCAATTCACAGCCGAAAGACTCTTTAGATTTGAAGTAATGATAAAATGAACCTTTAGGGATCTCGCAGCTTTGTAAAATTTCTTGTAATCCCACACCGCTAAAACCTTTATGCAAAATCAGGTCAGAACTGGTGTTAAGAATGTGTAAGCGTTTTGCTTCAGACTTCTTGATAGGGGCAGACTCCATAGTTATTGTGTACGCTATTATAAAAAATAGACCAGTCGTATAGTTTTTATTATAACTTATCTACAATGAATGTAAAGACGTTTTCATTGAATGTGTTAACTATTAACATCAATAATTCAATATAAAACAAGTATTTATATAAAATTAGATAGTGATTAGGTGATTGATTCAAACAGTCAAAACCCAATCACATGAGTATGGATTTAGAAGTATGGTTTTAAAATAGGGATTGACGCTAATTGCTATTTAATCATTGCAAGCTAAAAAATAAAAAACCACTGAGGTTTAATGTACCTAAGTGGTTGTTTTATATGGTGGGCCCACACAGACTTGAACTGTGGACCAAAGGATTATGAGTCCTCTGCTCTAACCAACTGAGCTATAGGCCCGAAAGGGTAGTGTCACAAATATTGCCAAGCAAATTTGTCAAAACTAGGCTGATTATAATACCTTAAAAAATTATTTTTGCAATGTGGAAATGGATAATTTTATGCAAAACGCTGATTAAATCAGCATAAAATTGTCTCACCGAATACGCATTATTTGTCTTGTGTCACCGCAATCATCACACCCATATATTTATTGTCATTGCGTGACAGCGTCTGACTATACAATGCCGAGGCACTACCGCCATCCAAAAACAACGCATTGTCACAGCCCAATTGCGATTTGAACAAATCGGCAAACTCATAAAAGCTGACAGGGGTATCGCTTATCACAAATTTGACGCGGCTAGGATTGCGACCACACACGCCAACACCATTGCGGTACTTTCTCGAGGTACTATTGGCATCAAATGCTGCATGGATGTTGCCATCGATGACTAGCATGGGTCCAGATTGGGTGGCGAAGGTCGGTTTTGCACCGCTTGCCAGTTTTTTTGCCATGCTTTGACTTTCAGTGATATAAAAACCTTGACTGTCTTGCCAAAATACCCCGTTGGGCATTAGGTGAAAGTTGCCGCCGCCCTGCTTGAGATTTAGGGCTCGGATTTGCTTGCCATTGATGACCGTGTACCCAATCGGCGCAAAGTTACCATCGTACATCCCTGCGTTCATCGCAAACAACAAGGTTTTGGCAGGTTGCTGGCTTGCCAGATAATCGTGCAGGGCAGTAAAGGTGAGTAATAATGGGTGGCTCGTGGACGAGGGATTTTGCCACTGCAGTGAAAAATTCGCCACGTTTTTAGCATCAAGCTCGCAGATACTATAGTCGAACGGCTGGTTTTTGCGCTGACAATCTGGCACGGCTTTGACAGTAAACTGACGTGCCAAACCGATACTTGCCACCAATAATAGCGCCAAGCATAGGCTGACAACAACCACTTGTGTTTTTGTGATATTTGAGAGCGTCATACCATTGAGAAAAAATTTAAGCTATTGGCTATTATACCATTTGCGTATCACAGAATATATCCGCCATTTATTACAAAAAACTTGTTCAACTTGATATTCTAGCAATTTCGACTTAACAGTGATGAATTAAACTAGTTTTTGCCCTCAATATCATTATAATAGGCAACTAAGAACAGCCCCCCGCGTTTATTCAAATCTTCAAATCGCGATTTGACAGAGCCATCGGGCAGGGTACGGGCTGTTTTTACATTTTCTCACACTTAAAATCATAATCCCCTTCAATTTTAAAGGAATTTAACATGGCCATTGAACGCACGTTATCAATTATCAAACCCGATGCAGTCGCAGGCAACCACATTGGCGAAATCTACAGCCGTTTTGAAAAAGCAGGCTTAAAAGTTGTGGCAGCAAAAATGTTGCATTTAGATAACGAAAAAGCAGGCGGTTTCTACGCTGAGCACAAAGAACGTCCATTTTACAACGATTTAGTATCTTTCATGACTTCAGGCCCAGTGGTGGTATCAGTACTTGAAGGGGAAAACGCAGTGGCTCACCACCGTGAAATCATGGGCGCTACCAACCCAAAAGACGCCGCTGAAGGCACGATTCGTCGTGACTTTGCTAACAGCATTGATGAAAACGCGGTTCACGGTTCAGACTCAACCACATCTGCAGCCCGTGAAATCAGCTACTTTTTCAATGACAATGAAGTTTGCCCACGTACGCGTTAATCTTAACATAACAAAAAACGGCTTAAATTTTAAGCCGTTTTTTTATTGCCTATCACTCAGATGATTTATCATTAAAAAGCAGCAATGCAAAAATAAGGATGCAAAATTAATATTAATAGTTTTATTAAGGAAACTAAAGAAACTTAATTTAACAATTCATAACAAAGAGCACATAGAGCACCGGGGCAAATACGCTAAAATAAATTCAGAAGGATATAAAAAACACAAATTTTTTTGATTAGGATAAAAAGAAAAAAAGCCATAATGTAGTATTATGGCTCACCTAAGCAGGACAAAGAAGAAGAAAGAAACAATAAAAATAAAAACAAGTAGTGCATTACCCACTCCCATCAAGTTCCCCACTTGATGGGTTTATTTTTATATTATATAACGTTATATAATAAAATACCATAGCAATTTACTAGGATTTATCAATTTTTTTTAAATAATATAGGCTAACTTGTTTAATAGCCGATTTTTATGCTATGTAGCGGTAGCGCCAGCAATGGGGTATTAAAAGTTGCTATTCACAAGTTGTTTTTCCCAATTTGCTATTCCTAAGTTACTAGTCTAAGCTGCCTAGCTACTTGTAAATCATGCTTTAACCGTTAAAATAGAGACCGATAAAATAGACACCATTAAACCAAACAGAATAGCCTACCAAAATCACGACAGTAAGATAAAAAAATAGGATTAACCATGATAAGAATCGGTCAGGGTATTGACGTCCATGCCTTTGTTAATGACGGCACAGAAAACCAATTCATAACATTAGGCGGGGTACAAATTCCCCATACCCACAGTTTGCTTGCGCATTCTGATGGCGATGTGGTGCTACATGCGTTGTGTGATGCGTTGCTTGGTGCATTGGCACTTGGCGATATTGGGCAGTTTTTCCCAGATACCGATGAGCGTTTTCGCAATATAGATTCGACCATTTTGCTAAACCAAGTGTACCAGTTTATCCAATCAAAAGGCTTTGCGCTTATTAATGCCGACATCACTATCATGGCGGAGCGTCCAAAACTATTGCCTTATCGTACCGAGATTCAATCGCGTATTGCCGGTGTCATGGGCTGCGCGATTGACCAAATCAGCGTCAAAGCCACCACGACTGAAAAGCTTGGGTTTACCGGTCGTCAAGAAGGGATCATGGTAAGCTGTGTGGTGTTGCTTGAACAAGTGACTTCATCAAATTAATGGAATTTGCGGGTGATTTTGCTGCTGACTTTTTTGGGGTGGGCATCTTGAATGTTTACTTTCAATAACCATTATAGCGTATAATAGCAACCCTGCACTCATTATTAGTGAGTCAAATTCTAGCTGCGAAGATAGCGCTCTACTTTAAAGGGCTTGATAAAGGAATTTCATATGACTGATATGAACCAAACTGACATCGAACAAACCATCCGTGACCAAATCGCTCAACACAGCGTATTGCTTTACATGAAAGGCACGCCACAGTTTCCACAATGCGGTTTTTCTGCGCGTGCGGTGGATGTGCTAACCCAAATTGGCCGCCCATTTGCGTTTGTCAATATTCTTGAAAACCCAGAAATCCGTGCAACTTTGCCACAAATTGCTAACTGGCCAACTTTCCCACAATTATGGGTGGCAGGTGAGCTGATTGGCGGCAGTGATATTATCTATCAAATGTTCCAAGACGGTGAATTACAACCCCTAATTGAAGCCAATAGCCCAGCGGTTTAGTTTTACTACGAGTGGGTTAAGGTTATTTCTTTTTTAACGTTTTTGTTGTCATGTATCCATAACCATGTATCAAGTCCTAGCACGCAAATATCGTCCAAAAAACTTCCATGAGCTGCTGGGACAAGAACATGTGTCCAAAGCATTAATCAATGCCATCCATAACCAGCGCTTGCATCATGCGTATCTATTTACGGGTACGCGAGGGGTCGGCAAAACCACCATTGCGCGTATTTTGGCAAAATGCCTTAACTGTGAGACAGGGGTGACAAGCGAGCCTTGTGGCGTATGTACTGTATGCCAATCTATCGATAGCGGTCGCTTTATTGATTTGATTGAGATTGATGCGGCATCACGTACCAAAGTTGAAGATACCCGTGAATTACTCGACAACGTACCCTATGCTCCAACGCAAGGTCGCTACAAAGTCTATCTAATTGATGAAGTGCATATGCTATCGACGCATAGTTTTAATGCGCTACTCAAAACCCTCGAAGAGCCGCCAGCGCATGTTAAGTTTCTGCTTGCGACCACAGACCCACAAAAACTGCCCATTACCATCATCTCGCGTTGTCTGCAATTTGTACTCAAACCTTTGCCGCAAGTCGCGCTCGCTGAATATCTTGGCACGATTCTGAACAAAGAGCAAATTAGCTACGAGCCTGATGCCTTATGGCAGCTATCGAGCAGTGCCAAAGGCTCCGTGCGCGATGCATTGTCACTGACAGATCAAGCTATTGCGTTTGGCAATGGCAATGTCACAGATGAAGTGATTCGCCAGATGCTTGGTTTAATTGACCAAGCCGATGTCATCGCTATCCTTGCCAATATTTATCAGCAAAATACCCAACAGTTGACGCAGGCCATTCAGCTTCTGCGTGAGCAGGTGGTGGATGCCAAAGCCGTATTTGACAGGTTGGCTGAGACGCTGCATCAATTGGCTATTTTGCAGGCCTTGCCAAATTTTGATTTGCAAATCAATCGCCAGCAAAGCGAGCAATTGCAACAACTGGCTCAGCAGTTACCCGCAGAGCTATTACAACTATATTATGACATTGTGGTAAAAAGCCGTGAAAACTTGGCATTAGCCAATACGCCGATGCAAGCGCTAGAGATGTGTTTGCTCCGCTTGATGGCGTTCAAGCCGCTGCATCGTAATCAAATCCCGCTTCGTCATCCAATCGCTAGTAACCCTGATTCTCAAAGTCCTGATTCTCAAAGTCCCGATTCTCAACTTGTTGACACAACGCCTAGCGAATCCATGCAAGGTGAAAAGTCTTCAGTGGTGGCTGAAGATAGCTTACAAGTAACCTCCGAGCAGAGTGATAACAACTTATCGGATAACAATCTGCTCAAATCTGCGCCAAACGTTGATAGCATTGAACAAATCATTGAAGAAAGCATTGAACAAGGCATTGAACAACAGACATTTGATGATACCCATTTAATATCTAACGATACAACCGCGGCAAGTACCACCGCAGGGCAAACTCCAACCAGACTAGACGATGCCAATCGCTTATCTGATTTGCAATCAAGCGATAGTCATCATGAAATTACTGCGCCAGACATCGTTGCAGCGTCTGGCAACACGCCTAGCATTGTCACAGAAGATAGCGCATTGATAAAAAACAATGCGCCAGCGCCAGTTACCAATGTTAATGTTGACCATTCCCACCACACTATGGCGGCAGAGGGGAGTGATATTGCTAATGTATCGCCCCTGGCATTACTCAAACCCACTCATGTAACCCTTGAAGGCGAGTGGACACCTGCCAAATGGGATTATTGGGTGTTTAATGCCCGTGAGCAAGGCTGGCTCGATGAGGATGAATTAGTGCTTGCCAAACGTGGAGTCATGACCGGCGAGATTCATGGGGTCAGCCAATTTGTCACCGAACAAAACTTTTTGACCCATACCGCAACTTTTGATAATTTTTGCCAAAAACTTCGACAGCTTTTTGAGGGTATTGATATTCGTTTGGCGGAGTCGGCAAGTAATTTTCAAGCGCTAGAGAAATTAAAACCAGAAGCATTACAAGCGGCTCGCGAAAAACTAGCGTTACAACAAGCTACCCACCAGCTTGAACAACAAGCAGTTACGCAGGCACTGTTGCAGCAACACGCCTCGATTAGCTCTGTTAAGTTAATTCAATAAGTCAATTTAATTTATATAAATTCTAATTTTTACTTTTTTAACAGACGAATAATTGAGGGAAACCAATATTTGTTAAGAAAATCAATAGAATACAATATTAAATAATTGAAAAAAATATTAATAATTTTAGTTAATAAATCCCGATGTCGTTTAATTTATCTTGCTAATAACGTATAATACATCAGCTTTTAAAAGTGACTTTGATTAAGTGATAAAATTGGGTGAAATATGCTTGATAATTTAAGAGGCATGGCGGTTTTTGCAAGTGTTGTACGTCATGGTTCATTTAGTGGTGCTGCAAAAGAACTGGGCATAACAACAAGTGCGGTTAGTCAACAAATCCGCTCGTTAGAAAACGATATGGGTGTGGTGTTATTGCATCGCTCAACTCGTAAGTTAAGCTTAACAGAAGCAGGCACTAGTTTCTATGAGAGTGCCAAAGATGTGGTTGCGGCAGCCGAACAAGGTCGTATCCGTGTCAATCAATTACGCGATGAGTTAGCAGGGAACTTACGCATTGCGACCACGCCAGAATTGGGTGTGAATCATATTTTACCGGCGCTGTCGACTTGGATTTCGGCGCATGATGATTTAACCATCCATTTTGAAGCGGACAATCAGTATGTTGACTTGATTGAAGAGCGTATCGATATCGCCCTTCGGATGTCACCAAACCTTAATGACAGTAGTTTATCAGCGTTCCCTTTGACCGAGATACGTCAGCTGCTGGTGGCTTCACCGCATTTTTTACGTCAAAATGAAAAATTGACCGAGCCAAAAGATTTGGCCAAACTCAATATGATTGGCATTAGTCTTATCAAAGATCCCAATCAAGTTGATATGATCAATGTTGAAACAGGTAAAAAATCACGCGTGCGTATGCCAACGCGTATTCAAACCAACAACATTATGCTTGCCACGACCCTTGCTAAAGAAGGGCATGGCGTTGCCCGCATCATGTCACTGGATATCCAAAAAGAATTGGCAAATGGCGATTTGGTGGAAGTATTGCCAGGTTACCAATTACCAAGTTATATGCTGTATGCGGTAACACCTAGACATGAACAACAACCTGCCAAGGTGACGCGCTGTCTTGAAGTGTTGACCAAGTATTTTGCTAAAGTTTAGCGGTTGGACTGTCAGCAGTAACAATAATTAGTAGCAAAAAACAATTTAATAAAAAAGCGAATAGTGAAGGCTATTCGCTTTTTTATTGATGCTGATAGTGGCTATCAAGGCTGTCTGTCAGGTGGCGCTTGGGTGACACCATAGCGAGTAAGTTGTTGATGTAGGATGCGACGTAACTCCAAAATCGCCTGCGGGCTGGTATGGACATTGTGACGACCGGTAAGCACTTTTTCAGATTCCACGCCTTCTAAATGCGAGCTGTTGTACGGCACAATACCATCGGAGACACGGTCGGTTGCCCCATATTTCACCGATTCTAAGAGTTGCTTTTTCTCATCCAGACTTTGTTTGGCTTGCGCCAGACTCGTGGTGTTATACAGATTGGTCTCTGTGGCGGGTTTCACGGTCGCGGTTGTATTGTCATTTTTCAAAGATGTTATGGATGCGGATACATCATCAGTAGTGCTATTGGCTGCCTTAGCGGTAAACTGATTGAGCGCATTGGACAAATCCTTATCATCAGTGGCGATGATGTTATTGACCGCAACATTGGGCGCGATTTTGACATCTGCCGTTAATTGGTTAAAGTAAGAGTGGCTGCTCAACTGGCTGGCGCCATTTTCCAAAAATAGCTGTGCCAGCGGATTGCTTGAAACCACCCCTTCAGTAAATAACGAATTTAAATTGCTATACACGGTGCGGATAAACCCTGCCGGTAGCGAGATGATACGGCGCAAACTGCGAGTAAACCAGCGATCGGCATAATCGGTACCGCGAAATGGTGAAGAGATAAAAATCGCGCGATCGACTTGCGGCAGGGCTTGAAGTTTAAAGCGGTCACTGAGCGTTTTGTTTTGTGCATGACGGACAAATGCGGCGTAGTCCGCTGAAAAATTATTTAGCTGTGAGTAATTGGCAACCAGCGATTCGACTTTGGGCGTCAAGTCATCATTTGATACCAACAAACGCCCAATCACCCCACCCATACTATGACCAATCAGCACCGCATGTTGACTGGCAACGTCCTGCTGCTCAGGATCGACGGTTTTAAAAGCGCGTTCAATCAAGTCATAAATTTGGTGGCGGTTTTCCAGCATCGGGATATTGGTTGGATAAAAAATCTGCCAAACTTGGAAATTTTCGCGTAGTTTTGGGTCATTAAAAATGTCATTGGTCAGTCCAATCCAAGTTTCGGGACTCGATGCCAACCCATGCATCATGATAATCACGCGTTTATTGGGATTGTATGGCTCAAGCATAAATAAATGCGGCTGGGTCTGCTGATACGGCGAGGAAAACATACTAAAATAGCTGATATTGCCTAGGCGATTGTCCTGTGACCACAAGCCGTAGGCTGCCGAAAAATTCGCCGATAGCGCAAAATCTTTGTTGAGTATAGAGACGCTTTTAAACTGATAGGGATCATAAATATTGAGCGAAAAATCGGTGGTTTTTTGTACCTCATCAATGGTATTGCCTTTGGGCACTATCACCGCAGTCATAGGCAAATGTCCTGTTTGGTGGATACGCTCTTCTAGCGGTGTATCATTGGCATAGTGTTGCAACAAGTCAATAATCACCGCCGTATTGATGCGACTATTGAGTAGCGCCACGTAATTGATGCCAAAGCCGTCTCGGCGACTGATGGTATTAAATTTTGATAAATCAATCTGGTAGCTTGAAATCAGCTTCATCGATGCTGACCTTTGGGTAAACGGCTGTCCATTGATATTGATACGCAGGTTGTTGCGAGTGATTTGATAATTTTCTGCTATTTTTTGATGATACAAGTGCTCCCCCAACGCATCGATGGCAGCGTAATACAAATCCTGAATTTGGGTGTCGCGTTCTTTTGGCAGATAATACAATTGTGACGGTTGTTGATTGACGACAGTTGGATTGAGGATATCGTACATCAAATAAATGTAAGAAAACCGAATCGATTGCAGCATATCGTCTTGAAAGGCAGTGGTACAAGAGATTTCATCGGGTTTGGGCGCTACAACGTCGGTCTTGCCAACCAAATCTTTGGCATAGTCTGTAGCCAAATCTTTTGGCGGATTGGTACAAGTTTTGGCTTGCTGGCGCTGCTGGGCAGAGGCGTAAAACAGCTCACTAATTGCGCCATAAATCCCTTTATCGGTATTAAGATCTGCTTGCTTGAGCGTCACTACACAGGCAGGCATATTTGCCAAGCATTTTTCTTCATCTAAACCTGCCTGCACTAAACGGCTTTTGGTGTCAGAACTCAAGCGGCTGCCCGATAACACGCTGACGCGCTGATCCATGATGGCTCTTGCAGTATTGCGGCTACCGATTTTGGTGGTGGCGCAGCCAGTAAGGGTGATGATAGCAACCAATGTCGTTGCAGTGATTAGAGGCGTTTGACAAAATCTAGTCGATTGGTTTGTGAGCGGCATGATGATTTACTCGGCTAAAAGAGCAAAAAGGGAGACAGCAAAAAAGGTTAGCGCAAAAAAGTTACATATCGTTGAATGACAGCATGAAAAAAATCACCATGCTAAAACGCAATTAGCATGGTGAATTAGCATGGTGACTTAGCAGTGATATTAAACCACGGCTAGGGTATGAACGCAAAAAATTATTGAACGACTTTTGCAGGGATATCCCAAATATAGTATTTACCGCTATTGACGATGCGTAATTGCTCATCGATATACGGATTGTCTGGGTTTTTGGCTTTAAATTCCGTTAACCGTTGAATGGCGCGGTCTTTTTTGTCATCCAATAAATCCGCTTGCGCCAAACTTTGCGTAGCTTCTAGATAGCCCATTTTTTCGGCTTTTTCTAAGTATTTGGCACCTTCTTTAAAACCGCCACCCTCAGCGAGCATTGCGCCATATAAGAAGTTGGCTTCTGCTGTGTCATTGAGCCTCACGGCACGGGCGATATAATTGCCTGCACGCACGGCATAATCAGAACCTAAATCCAGATTGCGACCCATGGCATTGAGTTTTGCTGCACGCAGTAGCACCTCATAAGAGGCATTTGGATTTTGTGCGTAGGTCTCAATCCATGCGGTCAATGATTTGAGTCGCTCAGTGGTATTGTAGCGCTCAGTACGGCTCGAAAAAACAGGTGGGTAATGACGCGCCATTGGGGTAACATAAGTAATAAAATCGTCTAACACGCTGACATCTAACTGTGTACTATTATCCGCGGTTCGTGGAATCAAAACGGTTTTTACCGTTGAGATATTACTAAGCGTTAAAGTCGGTAGCGGGATATTGGCAAAGTTTTGCGCTGAAATATCCGTGCCTACCAATTGTACACTGTTGGTAGATGGATAAATAACGTTGGCAACCGTTGGGGCGGTCAAAACAGGCACTATCACTGAACCTGTATTTGAGGTGGCTGACGGGGGTGTCGTTTGCGGGGTAGTATTCTTCACGCTATTACTGACCGTATCAGCCGATTTTTCGGTTGATTTGTTGGTAGTTTTGGCTTTGGTCACCGTGGTTTTTTTAATGGCTGTTGTCTGGGTAGCGGGTTTTGCCGTGGTGGTTTTGGTGGTGGTCGTCTTGGTTGTTGTTTTTGCGGTTGCCGTTGCAGCCATCGCTACAGTGGCATTGGTTGCCATCAAAATAGCTAAGGTATATGTTAGGGGTTTTACCATGTGAGTCATTGAAATTTCCTTAAAAAATTGGGTGGGATGGATTGCAAAAATCAGTCAGATTATCCCATAGCAACAATGTAAAGCAATAATGTAAAAATACTATCAAAAAAAAATAAAGTTATTGTTATATTTTTACGCGAAAAAAGCGCGATTAAGCAAGGTTATAGCAATAAACACGCCAGCCAACGATTGAGGCTGTCAGTCGCGCTCATTTAAACACGCTCGGTTAAGCACGCTTAGTTAAAGATTCTCAGTTAAATATGATACGCCACCGTTTTCATGCAATTAGCCAAAAAGCGCATCGTGGTTTTGATGGGCAGTGGCAATGGGCTGGCGCCTGACTCGACTGCTTTATCACGGTGATGTAATTCTTCTTTATCCATTTGGCTTAAAATCTCAGCGCTGCGTTTATCGTGTGCAGGCAGCTTGCCAAGATGGCTGTGCAAATGCTCGCTGACTTGGGTTTCCGTCTCTGCGACAAACCCCAAACTAAACTCATCAGAAATCAATCCCGCTACCGCACCCATGCCAAACGATAGCCCATACCAAAGCGGACTAAAGATACTGGGATGGCTACCCAATTCATTTAACCGCGTCTCACACCACACCAAGTGGTCAATCTCCTCTAGCGCAGATTGGTGCATGGCTTTTTTGACCGTTGCTTGTTTGGCGGTAAATGCTTGACCGTGATACAGTCCTTGCGCGCATACTTCGCCCGTGTGATTGATACGCATGAGACCTGCGACATGACGCGTTTCTTCCACGGATAGTTTTGGCACATCGGGGCTAGAGACAGGCAAAGGACGGGTGCTAAGATTGCTGTTTGGAATAAACGAGCGAATCGCCCGATCAAAGAAGACAATATTGCGGTCTAGCTTACTGAGTGATAGGTTGTTTTGTGCTGGTTCAATCGACATAGGCGCTCTATTCAAAGTGTTTCTAATCGCTATTATGCGCAGAATATGGCGTTCATTCTACTCAATATCACAACTTTTGACTAGCAAATCTATGTAGCTGATGGGCGATTTGACTATTTTATAAAAAGCCCGTGAGAGGCTAGGCAATCACGGGATGTTGTGTAATAACGAGATATTATACCGGTGGTAATTGTGAACGGTAAGCTTCTGCAAAGTTATGACCGGTTAAGGCTTCAGTCGCTTTGACCGTGACATAGCTTCCAGGGGCATCGCCATAGGTTGGGATTTCTTTACCTTGGCTATTTTGACCGACAACACGGGCATTGAGTTCGTTGCCCTCAAACGGTTTGATCCAGTCATGCCATCTTGTCCACCAGGTGTCTTTAACATAGGTGGCGTCTTTGTACCATTGGTCAGCGTCCGCAGTGTAGTTATCATTGGTGTAATAGCCATATTTACTACCTGGGGGGTTCATGATACCCGCAATATGACCTGATTCCCCCAACACAAATACTTTTTCACCGCCAAATACTTGCGTGCCTGGGTAACAGCTTTTCCATTTTGCGATATGGTCTTGCAAGGTTGCGACCATAAACACAGGGGTTTTAACTTTTGATAAGTCAATTTTCACGCCGTCAATTTCAACCCCACCCGGTTTACGCAGCAAGTTGTTAATATAGAACTCACGCAGTAGAAAATGGTGCAGGGCAGCAGTCACGTTGGTACAGTCTGAGTTCCAGTATAACAAGTCAAAAGGTACAGGACGCTCACCTTTGAGGTAGTTTTGGACATAGTAGTTCCAGTATAGGCTGTTCTCACGGAGTAGGCTAAATGACACGCCCATCATTCGCCCATCAAACACGCCTTTGTCGGCGTTCTGCTTGTCAATCGCCGCAACGATTTTGTCATCGATAAAGACGCCGATATCACCTGGATCTGAGAAATCAATAATGGTGGCCCAAAGTGTCGCACTGGCAATGCGGCTTTCTTGCTTGGTCGCGGCAAGGTAGCCTAGTGTCAATGCGGTCAACATACCCCCAATACAGTAACCTGTGATATTGATGGTTTTTTCACCCGTGATGGCTTCAATTTGGTCCATCGCTGCAAGCACACCGTCTTTCATGTAAGTGCTCATGCCAACATTTTTGTACTCTGGGGTCGGGTTGGCCCAAGAGATGACATAAACCGTATGACCTTCATTGACTGCCCAACGCACAAACGAGTTATTCTCACGTAAGTCCATGATGTAGAATTTGTTGATCCATGGTGGCACCATCAACAACGGACGTTGTTTTACTTTTTCGGTTGAAGGCTCGTACTGAATGAGCTGCATCATATGGTTTTCAAATACCACTTTGCCTTTTGAGGTAGCGATGTTATCGCCCACCCGGAACGCGCTTTGGTCAGTCATACGGATGTTGAGTGTATCGGCGCTATTACCCATGTCCTCAGCCAACTGCTTCATACCTTGAACCAGGTTTTGACCCCGACTTTCGATGGTCAAACGTAGTACTTCAGGGTTGGTCAATAAGAAGTTGGTTGGGGCTACTGCATTGATCCATTGGCGGGTAAAAAAAGCCAAACGTTGACGGGTTTTTTCATCAATGCCTTCAACCCCATCAATCGCATCCATCATCGCTTGGGTAGTTAATAAATAATACTGTTTTAGGAAGTTAAAAATAGGATTGTCTTCCCATTCTTCATCACTAAACCGTTTGTCGCCTTTTTCCGGGCTTGCCACTGGGTCGATTTTTTTACCGGCAAATTGTTGCAGTGTGTTTTGCCACAAGTGCATTTGGTCTCTAAACAACTGCAATTGGTCTTCGACCATCGTGCCTGGGTGATTGGTTACCATTTGACCCATTTTACGCCAGCCATCCATTAAATCCATCATGATGGAGGTATTGGTATACTGCGGCGCTTGGTTGGCACGCATCGATTGCTGTGCAATCTGTTGGCTCAGTTTGGTCATATTGCCAAAAAATTCGCTATAGAATTCACCAACCGCAGGATTGTAAGGCGGAATACTAGAGGCCATGTGAGCAAACGGATTGGTTTTACTCAAAAAATCCAGCGGATTTTGCGGCAGATTAAAGGCGTTGGTTCCAAAGTTGTTAAAAGGATTGCTACCCAAACCAAATACATTATTGCCAAAGGGAAAATTGGCAAATGGCGTGTAGCCAAAAGCATTGGTATTGTTATTCTCTGCGCCTTGGGTGTTGGAAGTATTGCTATTTGAAGCGCTATTTGAAGCATTGTCGCTTGAGGAATGGGCGTTCGCTCCTTGATATTGGGTGTCTTTATTGTCTGCCATGATAAATCCCGTTATTATAATGTTCTTGATAAGAATTCGCTGTGAATACGCACGCTTACTTAAAAATATGGTGGATTAGGCATCTGTCTAATCCACCACTTTTATAGATTCATAAGCCGCCATTCATCTATCAGGTAAAACATAAATAGCTATTTATAAATGATACAGTTTTAAGAATGACTACGATGCATCAAACTAATTATTTTGCCGCAGGGTTTGTTTTTGCTGCAGGTTTTACCGCTTCACTATTTTGTGTTTGTGCTACATCATTAGCGGTGCGAGTTGCCGCAGCAGTCACGTTAGTCGCAGCTTTGTTCATGTTTTGGGTGGTTTGTTTAACCGCTTCTGACATTTGGTTTGCCGCTTTGTGCATGTTTTCGTTTACTTTGCGGTTAAAGTCTTCTGCCGTTTTTGATGCGTTGCTAGCAGCGCTTTGCATGGCATCTTGCATGCTGGATGCATTTTGGCTATAGATTTCGTTCATCGCTGACATGACTTCATTACGGATTTCGTTGCCAAGCTCAGTCAAACGTTGTGCATCTGACAACATTTTTTGACCCAATTGATTGAGCAGTTCAGTTTGTTTTTGGTTGAAGCTTGAAGCTGCTTCTGGAGAATCAACAGAAGAAACATTGCGAAGTTGCTCCAAACCCATTTCTGAGTAATGACGCATTGTTTCTAAAGAAAAGTCTGTCATTTTTTCTGCATTTCGTAACATCGCTTGGTTGAAGCGTGACCATGGTGCATACAGTTGACGTGAACTATCTTTCATTTTATCCATAAAATCGTTGTTCATAATTGACCTCATTAGGCTATCAGAAAAAACAAGAAAGGTTTAAACACCACCAAATTACAATCCATCTTTTAATCAAAAATATCACTAAAATGAATGTGATAAGCTTTAAGCATAGTATGTTTGCTTGATATTACAATATCATGAAAAAATGCTAAATTAAACCTTATTACTCGCTTAAAAGTAAAAAACAATCATAATTTATGTTAATATTTGTAATAACATAATCAAACCTACAATGAAAGTAGGGAATAGATAAAAATCGGTTATATCTGATGCGCTATTGTGGACATAAGTAAAGAGTTAGTAGCTTTTACGCATCAGTTTCGATCGTGATTGCATGCTCAAGTGATAAAGCTAATTCAAGTTGCTCATCGGTCAATATGACATAAATTTGTTTGTCATCGTCTGAGTTGATTCGTAAAATCGGAACATCAATACGGCCATCGATATTTTTATCCGCATCCAAACTAAAACCTAAAAAATCGAGTTGTTCGACAATCATCCGACGGATAATCGCTGACTGTTCACCTATACCTGCGGTAAAGATAAGCGCATCACAGCCTTTCATACTAACCATCAGGCTTGCGATTTCTTTGGCGGCATGCGTGGCAAAATACGCTAGTGCAAATTTGGCGCGTGGGTCATCGCTAGCCAGCAAATCACGCACGTCATTGCTAATTTCAGATAAACCGAGCAAGCCCGACTCTTTATATAGGCATTGGTTCATTTGCTCGAGCGTCCAACCTTGCTCGACCATATATAAAATCACCCCAGAATCCAAATGACCCGGACGGGTACCCATTGGTACGCCATCTAATCCACTAAAGCCAAAGGTACTGTCTTTCGACTCGCCATTGTCGACCGCGGTGATACTACAGCCACTACCCAAATGCGCGATGATTAAGCGTTTTTTGGCAATCTTTGGGAGATAAGTTTCAAGTTTACGCATAATCGCCTGATACGATAAACCATGAAAGCCATAACAGCGCACGCCTTGATCGCGCAGAGATTTTGGCAGCGCATAGCTAGCCCAAATCTCTGGGCGATGGTAGTGAAAGGCGGTATCAAAGGCAGCGATGTGCACCAGGTTTTTATCCATGGCTTGCAGCGCGTTGACCACAGATAGGGCAGGAGGCTGATGTAGCGGACAAATCGGTGATAACTCCACCAAATGCGCCATCACTGTCTCGTTGATCACCACAGGAACATGATAGCGTTTGCCACCATGAACCACTCGGTGGATACAGACAATGTCACGCGCGGGAAAGGCCTGTCTAACACGAGTAAACAGGCTTACCGCGGTGTCTGTCAGGCTATCTTGGGGTTCCCAGTCAGACAAAGATTGTGGCATGGAGTGCCAGACTTTGTTTTTGGTTTTTAGGTTGATATTGACATCAAACAAGGGGGACCACGCAAGGGGGGATGAGTCGACTGCCTTAGCCGTGTCGTACGCCGCCATTTTGATAGTCGCTGAACCCACGTTGAAAGTCACCGCGATCGGGTGAGTTAAGTCAATATGCCTCATGACAGAATCGTTCATGCTAGTAATCTCAATTAATCTCAAGTAACCTGAATTAACATCAAGCTTGTTTACGCTTTTGCGCAACGTAGGCGCCAAGGGCAATAGAATACAGGCGGTCGAGTTCGTCATCCGAACGGCTGGTCAACACAATCGGCACTTTTGAACCCATGACAATACCAGCGGCTTTGGCTTCGCCCAAATAAATTAACTGTTTACCTAGCATATTGCCCGCTTCTAAGTCAGGTACCAGTAAAATATCGACATCGCCCGTGACAGGTGAGTGGATATGTTTGATATCCGCAGAATGTTGGCTAATCGCATTGTCAAATGCTAGTGGTCCATCAAGCAAGGCGCCGGTGATTTGCCCCCGGTCTGCCATTTTGCATAACGCGGCGGCATCAATGGTCGATTGCATTTGCGGTTTGACTTCTTCAACCGCTGCCAAGATGGCTACTTTAGGCTGCTCAATATCTAGCGCGTGCGCAAAATCAATCGCATTTTGCAAAATGTCTTTTTTGGTCAGCAAATCTGGCACCACGTTGAGTGCACAATCGGTCAAGGTCAAAAGCTTGTGATACGTGGGACTTTCCATTAACCACACGTGGCTCATACGGCGCTCGGTGCGTAGGTTTTGGGTTTTATCGATCAGCACACCCATTAACTCATCGGTATGCACTGAACCTTTGATGATAAAGTCGGCTTGCTGTTCACGAACCATTTTTGCGGCGATTTCAACCGCGTCGTGGCTATGCTCAGCATCCACTAACGTAAAGCCTGAAATATCTAAATTGGCGTCAGTAGCGGCTTTTTCGATTTTATGTTTTGGACCGACCAAAATCGGGGTGATGATGTGGTGCTGATGTGCTTGGATACAAGATTGCAAGATGATATCGGTAGTAGGGTGCACCACCACGGCAGGGACAGGGGAAACAAAGCGCCCTTGTGCTAAAAGCTGCGAAAGTTTGGTTAACATCGTGTTGCCCTTATGAGTTGACATAAATAACACTGCGCACTTAGGTTTTGATTAAGCGAGCGGTAAATATTGATCTAAACAGTAGTATGAACCCATGACATGACAGCAAGATGAATCGGTTGTTATGATGGTTTTGCCGCGCCGCTTAGCTTATAGTGAATCTGACATTATATAGTGAATCCTAAATTATAACAAGCACCATTTGCCCTGAGCTTGTCTAAGGGTAACGGTCGTTATGGTTCGACAGGCCTACCACGAACGATCCTGTTCGATATAATTCAGTTTTTACTATAATAACCGTTGTTCGCCCTGAGCCTATCTCTTCAGGTATCATTTTTTATAGGTTCAATAAGCTTACCACGAACGTCCTTGTTAACTATAATTTAGTTTTCACTATATTAGCTTCTAATTTAGCTTAACCAAACCTAGACTGCGTCAACTAATCTTGGTAATACCGGCACCGATAATTTTACTGATGCCCCCTATTTGCGGCACTACTTGGATTTGACTGCTGATTCTATCTTTCAGCGCCTGAATATGGGAAATCACCCCAATTAGCTTGCCCGATTGCTGTAGGTTGGTTAGGGTGTCGAGCGCTACATCGAGTGCTTCTTCATCCAGCGTACCAAAGCCTTCATCCAAAAACAGCGAATCTACTTGCATGCGGTGACTGGCCATATTTGACAGTCCCAATGCAAGCGACAAGCTGATAATAAAACTCTCACCGCCTGATAGATTTTTACTGGTGCGGATTTGCCCGCCTTGGTAATTGTCCATCACATTGAGCATCAAGGGCTGCTCGCTATCAGCTATCAGCAAATAACGGTCGCTCATTTTTTTGAGCTGCTCATTGGCATGGGCAACCATGATATTAAAGGTCAAGCCTTGGGCAAAGTTACGGAATTTTTTGCCATCGCTTGAACCAATCAACTGATGCAAAACCTTCCATTCTTCGGTATGGTTGCGCTGTTGGTTGATGGCATCTAATAGTTGCTGTTGGTTTTGTTTAAGGGCTTCATTGGCTGCTAGCTGCTGTTCAACGGCGCCCAATTGTTTTTGCTGCTCGCTAAATTGCTGTTGCAATTGCCCAAGCGCATCGAGCAATTGTTCAAGTGACAGCGCAGTTTGGGGATGATCGAGTAACTGCTGCTGTATGCGTTTGGCTTCAGAGAGTAGGTTATGATTGCGCTGCTGGCTATCATGGAGTTGACTGGCAAGCTGTTGTAAGCGTTCTCGCTCGGTATCAACCAACACCGCAGCGCGATAATCGGCGTCATCTACAAAACCCAATGTCGCAAAACGCTGCTGAATATCGGCTTGTAGCGTTTGCTGGGCAATTTTTAGTTGGGTGGTGCTAGTGGTCAAAGATGCAATCTGTTGTTGCAAAATCTGCAGCTGACTTAGCTGCTCATGAAAGGCGGTTTGGCTGGCTTGATAATCCTGCAAAGCCTGATTTTTTGCTTGGATTAACGCGTGAGAGACGATGTCTACCGCTTGTTCGCCAAACAAGGCATATCGCTGCGCCTGTAGCTCGCTAATTTCTTGCGCCAATGCTTGCTGTCGTTGACGGACTTGGCGTTGATTTTGGGTTAGATGTTGCTGGTCTGCCACCAATCGGGTGAGCGCTTGCTCAATTCCTGTGATGGTGTCATTGATATGGCTAAGCTTAGTTTCTAATCCTTGATAGCGCTGTAAAAGTTGCGCAAGGGTATCGATATGCTGATTTAATTGGGCATTCGCATCCTGTGTGGTATCAAAGCTAAAAGTGCGTTCGCGCGTTGCAAACGGCATCAGCAACGTGTCAATGCGCTGCATTACTTGATGTTGCTTATCGGCGATAACCAATTGCTGGGCATCAATATCGCGGATTCTGTCTTGGCGATGTTGCTGCTGATTGTGTAGCAGGGTTTGTTGCTGCAAAACATCATGGTATTGCTCGGTTAATGTGGCTAATCGCTGCTGGGTTTGCTGCTGCTCGGATTGTACGGCTTCGATTTGCGTCAGTGACTCTTGCAGTGCTACCAAAGCCTGCTGATTGTTGGTTTTTTCAGTCTGGATTGTCGTCGCCAATGTTTGAACGGCTTGGTGGTCTATATCATTATCAGCGTTAGAGGCTGTAACGGACGGTAATGTTTCAATTGCCTGTTGTACAGGCTTAGCATGTATAAGGTATTGGCTGGCAAGCTGTAATTGATTTAATAAACGTTGGTTGTGTGCCTCTAAGTGCTGTAAATGCTCATTGAGCTGTTGCTGGTTATTTGTGAGTGCATGCTCTTCAAGCAATAACTGCTGTAATCGGCAATTGATGTCATCAAGCCGTTGTTTGGCAATCGCTAATTGTTGCTCTGTATCATCGGGCGTGTAGGGCTTATGGGTGGCGAAAGGATGTGCGGTTGAGCCACACAGCGGGCAAGGTTCGCCATGGCGTAATCTATCGCGCTCCTCGGTTAAATTTTGAATTTTTGCCAATAAAATCAAGTTGCGATTTAATAATTCGACAGTCTGCTCGGCGGCTTGTTGCTGCTGCTCGCTAGTTAGTCGTTGGCTAGCAATCTGAGCCAATTGAGTTTGACCATCGGCTAATTGCTGCACAAATTGCTGATAGTGTTGTAGGTTGGTTTGCCAAGTCTGCACATCGCTTTGCATGGCGGCAAGCTGCTGGTCGGTTTGCCAATAAATTTCAACCTGCTGTCGCAATGCTGCTGCCGACTGCCCTTGTGTCAGATGATGTAAGTGACTGGTTTGGCTCTCTAAGTTTTGTCGATGCTCAGAAATTTGTGATTGCAACTGCGTGAGCTGTGATTGCAGAGCGCTGGCTTGCTGCTCATTGTGCTGAAAATCACCCTGTAGCTGCTGCTGCTGGCTGACTAAAGCCTGCGCTTGTTCACTGAGTGCTTGGCTAGATTCCTGTAGTTGGGTAAGGGAGGCCAATGTTTGAGGCAAGGTTGTTGCCTGGGGGATTTGCTGCTGCGCTTGGATGAACTGCTCACGCTGTGTTTGCTGGCTAACAAGCTGCTGCTGCTGACTATCAATGCTTTGGGCATTATGCGCCAATTGCTCACTAAGCTGTGACAACTGCTGCGCAATCTCTTGAGCGTACTGATTTTTTTGCCCAAGGGTAGTGTCAAGCTTGCGCACTTGGTTTAATAACATTTGGGCCTGTTGCCAGTCGTTTTCGGTTTGCTGGGCTTGTGCTTGACGCTCATCTTGGTTTTTTTGAGCAAGCTGGTAATTGCGTTCGGCGGTGGGTAGTTGGTGTTGGTAACCCGCAAGCTCACTGAGCTGTGCAGTCAATAAATCGCGCTGATAATCAAGTTTTTTAATATCACCCGACACTTCAAGGGCTTTTAGTGCGCGCTGTAGACGGGTTTTTTGTGGAGCAAATTGGCTTTCTTGCTCGGCAAGGTCGCGTGCTTCCTGCTTAAGCTTATGGATTTGGTGCGTGTAGGCGTCAAGGTTTTGTCGCCATAGCTTATCAGACTCGATTTTAGTCAAGGCGGTTTGGGTTTCATTGACGATGTCAATTAGGGCGTTTTTTTGTGAGGTTAGGCTTTGTACTTCTTCATCAGATAACACCGTCATGCCTGATAAGCGATCGGTAAGCGTCTTAAGTTCAGCATCTGATTGGGTTTTAAACTCGTGTACTTTTTTTGAGATATCGCCATAGATTTCAGTGCCGGTGATTTCTTCGAGCAGGTTGGAGCGCTCATCGCTATTGGCTTGCAAAAAAGCAGCAAAACTGCCTTGCGCCAGTAGCATGGCACGGGTAAAACGGTCAAAATCCATGCCGGTGAATTCAGCGACCAGTTTTCTAGTTTTTCTGGTTTGGGTTTCAAGCGGTGGCAAATCTGCAGCATCATCGGTAAAAGGGGCGATTTCGTGCGTCGGCGATTGCAAGTTGCCTTCGGGGTTTTTTCTAGCGCGCTTTTGTAGCCAAGTACAGCGATAACTGCCACTTTTGGTGACAAAAATCACTTCACTCAAACATTCGCCGGTATGGCGTGACATGAGGTCATTTTTGCTTTGGGTAATCTCACCCAAGCGTGGCGTCGCACCGTATAAGGCAAGACAAATGGCATCTAAAATAGTGCTTTTACCCGCCCCTGTCGAGCCTGTAATGGCAAAAATACCTTCATCGGCATACGCGGCATGACGAAAGTCAATTTCCCATTCGCCTTGCAATGAATTAAGGTTTTGAAAGCGTAGCTTTAAGATTCTCATTGCTGCCCCCCTTGCAAGCTTTCAAGCACTTCAGTATATCTTGACCATAGCATGGGTTTTTGCTCTTCTAGCACTTGATGGGCAATTAGGCAGCGTTCAAATACTTGTGTCGGGTTTAACTCTTCAAGTGACTCATCCATGCGCTGGCTTTGCATCACTTGATCGCGTTTTTGCTGATTTTTGATGCGTAGTACTTCAAGCCTAGAGTCTTTAACCAGTTCTGCAATTTTTTCTGATAAATCACCCACGACTTCTTGCCCATCATACACCACTTCAAGCCAAACCGATTGTTGGGCGTTTTTTAGGCTGTATAAACTGGTTTTGATGGTTTGCCAATCGCCTTTGAGCGTGTGTATGGGTTGGAACACAGGAACAGGCAGCGATTGCAAGAGGGTAGTATCGCTAAGCTTGGCAATATTGTAAGGTTGCCCAATAATTTGTCCATTAGGTTGCCCACTTAGATGAGCACTGGGTGTATCATATCCTGCTTTATAGCTCGCTTGTGCGTCAATAGCTACTTCAATATCAGCCTCTGTATTTATCGCGCCAAGCATGGATGGTTCAGGCAACGCTTCATCTGCAAATAAATCCATCGACGTATGGCTCACACTTTTGCGTTTTTTGACAGGGGTTGGCGCAGAGACAAGCGGTTTTTTTTGAATGGTTAAAGTCTGTAATGGCTGAGACAGTAAGTCAGGCTTGGCATCAAATCGCAGCAAATGCACTTGTTTTTGCTGGCGACTTTCACCAAAACCCATGGCAATGGGTGAGCCAGCGTAACGGATGTGTGGTTGTCCGCCAACCACTTGCGGGATATGTAAATGCCCAAGCGCTACATAGTCAATCTGTGGGTGGAAAATCTCTGCACCGATACTACCGAGTGAGCCGACATACAAATCACGCACCCCATCGCCTTCCATCGTTTGCCCGCCGACGGTAAATAAATGCCCTGTTGCCACAATCGGGATGGTACGCTTATATTTGGCTTGCAGCTGCGCTTGTTGCGCAATGGCAATATCGGCAATCTGTGCATAATGGGTTTTGATGCCTTGGGCAAGTTTGCGTTCTTTATCATCCAATCGTTCGCCATGCCCGACGGTTCGCACATCACGGTCACGCAAGTAGGGCACTGCCATGACAATGAGCTCAGGTTGCCCTGCTTTATCTGATAACGTAATCACTTCATCAGTCGGCGTATCTGTCATACTACCGATGATATGGATGTTAAAGGCTTTGAGTAGCTGTTTGGGTGCCTCCAAAAAACTGGCTGAATCATGGTTGCCCGCTACGATAATCACATGGCGGCAATCGGTATCGCAAACTTGACTTAAAAAATCATAATATAAATTTTGCGCTTGGTTACTGGGTGCGGTGGTATCAAAAATATCCCCTGCAATCAGTAGCACATCGACTTTTTGCTCACGCAGCGTCTGTAACTGCCAGTCTAAAAACTGCTTAAATTCATCGTAGCGTGGCTTACCATAAAGCCTACGCCCCAAATGCCAATCTGATGTATGTAATAAAGTGAGCATAAAAAATTATGCCTCTGTGGCGGGCTTCGCTGAAGTCATGGACTCAGAGTCTGCGGTGGCTAGCGCAGACGCCGATTCGCTATCGTGTAACCCTTGGGCAAACAAGCGACCCAATAGATTAACATCATCGACCCGCGCATAGTTGAGACGGGTGACAAACGCCAAGCGGCGATGCGGACCGGCTTCATTGAGCGGCACTAACGACACATTGGCAGTTTGCTGGCGCACTTGCCCAGCTGCCATTTGCGGGACTAGCGTGGTGCCCATACCGCTGATAGCCATTTGAATTAACGTATGTAGGCTCGCTTCACTAAAGGCGTGTTTGACGCGGCTTTTATCCAGATGACACACCGATAGCGCATGATCGGTCAAACAATGTCCTTCGCCTAGCAGCATCAAGTTACTGTTAGCTAACTCATCAGCATTGATGCTGGGTAAGTTGGCGTGTTTACTGTCTTTAGCAAATACCGCCAAAAACGTCTCTGACCAAAACTCAAATGATAGCATGCCGTCAGTATTGTAAGGCAGCGCAATAATGGCGGTATCAATCGCGCCATAACGGACTTTTTCAAGCAGTCGCTCAGTTTGTTCTTCTACCACATTGAGCTGAAACTGTGGGAATTGTTGGCGCAGTAGCGGCAATACCTTGGGCAGCAAAAACGGCGCAATGGTTGGGATGATACCAATTGTCATCGGATAGGCGAGTGGGGTTTGGTGCGTCTGGGCGCGGGTCACCAAATCATTGACTTCGGCAAATATCCGCGTGGCTCGCTCAAGAATTTCCTCCCCAATCGGGGTGATTAGCACTTGTTTGTTGTTACGCTCAAAAATTTGGGTATCAAGCTGCTTTTCCAGCTCTGCAATCCCTAAGCTTAACGCAGATTGTGAGATATTACACTCTTCTGCTGCCCGTTTAAAATGCTTGTATTTGGCAACTGCCAATGCAAATTCTAATTGTCGTAATGTAATCATGGTTTGAATTTTAACCTTTAAAATAGCGTAAAATTTTCGCTAACGCGTTTTAGTTAAAGATAAATAAAAAGATAAAAAGGTAAAAAAACTGACGGCTACCCTAGCAAACAACACGCAAAAGATGCATGCTAAAAACTTCAATCAACCGAATCATTTCAAATTTAGTTTACCATTTTTGTGTGCTTTTACGAGTGGAATATTTTTTAATCTATCATTAATTTGGTTTTGGTATTGAATTCATTATCGAGTCTTTCAAAATAATTACAAGATAGCCTAAAGATTGAAACTATAAGGCAAAATTATCAAGGTTAATTTAAAAAATTAATCAATAAATTAAAAACTTTAAACTAGACTCAATCTTAAATTGTACTAAGATAAACCCATCGATAACAACGTTTGATGGGTAAAAAACAGCAACCGACTATAGCCTAACAAGCTAGAAGCCTAAAAAGCTAGGTTGCCAATGACATCAAATTTGTGTTATCAATATAGCACTCACTGATTTGGTTTTGCCAAGTGGTGATGTTGCTAAATTTTAATCACAACAATAGCTTATATAAGGAAAAATCCATGGCTGCAATTATCAACCAAACCATTCCAGAATTCAAAACTCAAGCATATGTGAATGGTGAATTCAAAGAAATATCATCAGATGACGTTAAAGGCAAATGGGCAGTGTTTTTCTTCTACCCACATGACTTTACTTTTGTTTGCCCAACTGAACTTGAAGACATGGCAGACCATTACGAAGAAATCAAAGCATTAGGCGCGGAAGTTTATGCGGTATCGACAGACACCCATTTTGTACACAAAGCATGGGCAGATGCGTCACCTGCAATCGCTAAAGTAAAATACCCAATGCTTGGCGATGGTACTGGTAAAATCACTCGCGGCTTCAACGTGATGATTGAAGAAGACAACGCTGCGCTTCGTGGTACTTTCTTGGTAGACCCAGACGGTAAAATCAAAGTGGCAGAAATTCATGACTTAGGTATCGGTCGTTCTGCCAAAGACTTAATTCGTAAAATCCAAGCCGCTCAATACGTGCGTGACAACGACGGTGAAGTATGTCCAGCGGCATGGGAAAAAGGTAAAGAAACCTTAAAACCAAGCCTAGATTTAGTAGGTAAAATCTAATCTTGATGGTCTAATGTTTTATTGACTGACAATTAGATAAAGTTAAAAACCTCAAATTGAAAGATTTGGGGTTTTTTTTATTCAACTACTGTTGTTAACAATGATAAAATCAGCTTCTTTGAAGCTTGAGAAAATAACCATGGATAGCGCACAAACCACTCACCAAACTGGCAGTCAGACCACAAGTAGCCATTATGCCTTGCTTTGGGCAGGGGCAGCTGTGTCAATCGCTGAGATTTTGACGGGCACCTACCTTGCGCCATTGGGGTGGGAGCGTGGCTTGTTAGCCATCGTCATTGGGCATATGATAGGCGGCGTGCTATTTTTTTTAGTCGGCTATATTGGGGCAACCCAACGCAAAAGCGCCATGGAAACGGTGAAGGGTAGTTTTGGTTTTCAAGGTGGGATGCTTTTTGCTTTGCTAAATGTTGTGCAGTTGGTCGGCTGGACAGCCATCATGATTTATGATGGGGCATTGGCGGTCAATGGGATTTGGGCTATCGGACAAGCGGCATGGTGTGGCGTGATTGGTGCGCTGATTGTGTTGTGGCTGTGGATGGGCAACCGCTTCTTTGGCAAAATCAATGCGTTGGCGGTAGCTGGGTTATTTATGTTAACGCTTATTTTGTCGTTTAAATTATTTAAGTTAGGCGCTGGGGATGTGGCAGCGACAAAAGACGTGGCAGCAGCGATGAGCTTTGGGGCAGCGGTGGAGCTCGCGGTCATTATGCCGTTGTCGTGGTTGCCACTGGTGAGTGATTATACTCGCAATGCGCAAAGACCTTTGCAAGCGACACTTGTGAGCACCGTGAGCTATGGGGTGATGAGTGCGTGGATGTATGCGATTGGACTGGGCATGGCGTTGTATACCCAAACGTCGGATTTTGCCCAAATGCTGTTACAGCTTGGATTGGGCATGACTGGGTTATTGTTGATTGTGCTCGCGACGGTGACAACCACGTTTTTGGATGCGTACTCGGCAGGCGTGTCGGGTGTCTCGCTGTGGCAAAAACTTCCAGAAAAAGGCTTGGCAATTGGCATTACCCTCATCTGTACTATCGCAGCTATGTTGTTTCCCATGGATGATATCACTGAATTTTTATACTTTTTAGGCTCAGTTTTTGCGCCAATGGCAGCCATTCAAATTGTGGACTTTTTTATTTTAAAAAATACCGGTATCAAACAGCGTTTTAATGTCAAAAATTTGATTGTCTGGGCGATTGGTTTTTGCTTGTACCGTTATTGGCTTGCCCATCCACTCGATATCGGCAATACCTTGCCGGTGATTATGGTGACGATGCTGTTATGCTTCTTGGTTAATGTATTCACAAAAAAATAATGCCGTCAGCCACGCTTAAAACAGTTTTTTTACAGTCCAATTTTTTTTATAGTAGGG